>NZ_JBYTEG010000001.1:453511-482390 GCF_058792255.1 Cupriavidus sp. CPT47-8839-RL05A
CCCCCCCCCCCCCCCCCCCCCCCCCCCCCCCCCCCGCCGCTTTCCTGCATTTCCCTCAACCTGCAGTGCAGTTCCGGGAGGCAGTCATGTCGAGCAATCCGCAGTTGGCCGGCACCTGGCCGGTCATGTCGCTGGCCGAGGCCCACGCCCGGCTTACCGCGCCCGGCGCGCCGTTCGAAACCGAAACGCGCGTGATCCGCGGCATCCCCACCACCGTCTGGAAGAACGCACCGCCCACGCTGCGCGAGCTGTTGCTGAACACGCGCGCGTTTGCCGACCGCACCTTCGTGGTCTATGAGGACGAGCGCGTCTCCTACGATGCCTTCCGTCGCGCCGCCATCGCCCTGGCCCATGCACTGGTGCGCGACGGCGTGCGCAAGGGCGACCGCGTGGCCGTAGCCATGCGCAACCTGCCTGAATGGCCGGTGGCGTTCTACGGCGCGCTGTTGGCCGGCGCCATCGTGACGCCGCTCAATGCCTGGTGGACCGGGGCCGAGCTGGAGTACGGCCTGGCCGATTCGGGCAGCCGCGTGGCGATCGTCGATGCCGAACGGCTCGACCGCATCCTGGAACACCTGCCGGGCTGCCCGGCACTGGAACGCGTCTATGCCTCACGTGCCGGCGGCACCGCGGCCGAGCCGTGCGTGGCCCCGCTGGAAAGCGTGATCGGCAGCCCGGCTGACTGGGCCGCGCTGCCAGACCAGGCGCCGCCGCAGGTCGATATCGATCCGGACGACGACGCCACCATCTTCTACACCTCGGGCACCACCGGCAAACCCAAGGGCGCGCTCGGCACGCACCGCAACTCCACCAACGTGGCGGTTGCCGGCAGCTTCAGCCCGATCCGCAACCTGTTGCGCCGGGGCGAGCCGATTCCCGCGCCGGACCCCGCCGCACCGCAAAAGGCCATGTTGCTGGCGGTGCCGTTCTTCCACGTCACCGGCTGCATGGCGGTGCTCAACGGCGCCATTGCCACCGGCGGCAAGATCGTGCTGATGCACCGCTGGGACGCGCTGCGCGGCATGGAGCTGATCGAGCGCGAGCGCTGCACCGCGGCCGGCGGCGTGCCCACCATCGCATGGCAGATCCTGGAGCATCCGGAGCGCGGCCGCTTCGACCTGTCCTCGCTGGAGAACGTCAACTACGGCGGCGCGCCGGCATCGCCCGAACTGGTGCGGCGCATCGGCGAGGTATTCCCGCTGGCCGCTCCCGGCATCGGCTGGGGCATGACGGAAACGTCGTCCACCTTCACCAGCCACAGCGCCGAGGAATACGTGATGCGCCCGGACAGCAGCGGCCCGGCGCTGCCGATCGGCGAGATGAAGGTGGTGGACGGACACGGCCGCACCTTGCCGCCCGGCGAGACCGGCGAGCTGATGGCGCGCGGCGCCAATGTCGTGCGCGGCTACTGGAACAAGCCCGAGGCCACGGCGCAGACCTTTGCCGACGGCTGGCTGCGCACCGGCGACATTGCGCGGCTGGATGAGGAAGGCTACGTCTATATCGTCGACCGGATGAAGGACATGCTGATCCGCGGCGGCGAGAACATCTACTGCATCGAAGTGGAAAGCACCCTGTACGAGCATCCCGCGGTGATGGATGCCGCGGTGGTCGGGCTCGCGCACAAGACGCTGGGCGAAGAACCGGCCGCGGTGATCAGCCTGAAGCCCGGCATGCAGGCGAGCGAGGCCGAGCTGCAGGATTTCGTGCGCACCCGGCTGGCCGCATTCAAGGTGCCGGTGCGTATCCTGATTTACCAGGAGATGCTGCCGCGCAATGCCAATGGCAAGATCCTGAAGTCGAACCTGCGCAAGCTGTTCGACGCTGCCACCTGAGCTGCGGCAGGACAGCCGACTCGACAAGAACAACAAGGAACAACAAATTGACGGAACAAGCAAAGCGTGACCACTCCCCGTCCGCCCCGGTGCGGGCAACTATCGCGGTGGCACTCGCCGCCCTGGTGGCTGGCTGCGCCGCCGGCGGCACCAACCTGTCCGCGGTGCCGGAACTGCGCCCGGGCGTGCCTGCCGGCTACCTGGCCGCCGATGTGCGCCCGGACAGCCTGAAGCTGCTGCCCGCGCCGCCGGCGCAAGGCTCGGCAGCGCTGGCGCTGGATGAGGACGCCGCGCGGCAGGCCGGGACGCTGCGCGGTTCACCGCGCTGGCAAGTGGCTGGCGAGGATGCCGTGTTGACGTTCCCGCAGGCCGCCAGCGCATTCTCCTGCGCGCTGGGCGTGCCGGTCAGCGAGAAAGAAACGCCGTACCTGAACATCCTGCTGCGCCGCAGCCTGGTCGATGCCGGCCTATCCACCTACAAGGCCAAGGACCACTACAAGCGCACACGCCCCTTCGTTGCCAACAAGACCCAGATGTGCACGCCGGCCGAGGCCGCCAAGCTGGAAAAGGACGGTTCGTACCCGTCCGGCCACAGCGCCATCGGCTGGGCCTGGGCGCTGATCCTGGCTGAGGTCGAGCCGGAACGCGCCAATGACATCCTGGCGCGCGGGCGCGCGTTCGGCCAGAGCCGCGTGGTCTGCAACGTGCACTGGCAAAGCGATGTCAACGAGGGCCGCATGATGGCCGCGGCAACGGTGGCGCGGCTGCATGCCGACCCGACCTTCCGCGCCGACCTGGACCGGGCCCGCCGCGAAGTGGCGGCGGCACGCGCCAGCGGCGCGCGCCCGTCGCGCGACTGCCAGGCGGAGAGCGCGGCGCTGGCCCCCTGATCCACCGGGTGCCGGGGCCGGCTGCTGCACGGGTTACTTCACCGGGATGACCGTGCCGGCCGGCACCGGCACGGCGGTGACGCTGTTCTGCGGGCTGCCGCTGACAATGCGGTCGGAGTATGTCAGGTACACCAGCGTATTGCGCTTGCGGTCGACCGCGCGCACGACGTGCAGGGCCTTGAACAGGATCGACATGCGTTCGGAGAAGACGTTGTCCTGTTGCCGGATCGGCCCCTTGAAGGCGATCGTGCCCACCTGCCGGCAGGCGATCGATGCCTCCGGCGGGTCTTCGGCCATGCCCAGCTGGCCCTTGATGCCGCCCGTGCGGGCGCGCGACACATAGCAGGTCACGCCGTCCACCTGGGGGTCGTCATAGGCTTCGATCACGACCTTGTCGGAGCCGGTCATGCGGAAATTGGTGCTGACGCTGCCGATCTCCTCGGCGTGGGCGCCCGAGGCGGCCGCCAGACAGGCGACGGCCAGGACCGTGCGGATGCGATTGCAGTTGCGCTTCATGGCGGGGGTCGGTATTCAGGTCACCGACGACTTGATGTCGTCGTGACGTTTTTCCATTTCCTGGCGCAGCGCGCGGCGCTGCTGGGCGGCGGCAAAGCGCTGGCGCTCCACCTCGTCGCGCGGCTCCAGCGGCGGCACCTCGGCCGGCGTGCCGTTGTCGTCCACGGCCACCATGGTGAAGTAGCAGCTGTTGGTATGGCGCACCAGCTTGCTGCGGATATTTTCCGTCACCACCTTGATGCCGATTTCCATCGAGCTGCGGCCGGTAAAGTTGACCGAGGCCAGGAAGGTCACCAGCTCGCCCACGTGGATCGGCTGGCGGAACACCACCTGGTCGACCGACAGCGTCACCACGTAGCGGCCGGCGTAGCGGCTGGCGCAGGCATAGGCAACCATGTCCAGGTACTTGAGGATGGTGCCGCCGTGGACGTTGCCGGAGAAGTTGGCCATGTCCGGCGTCATCAGCACGGTCATGGAAAGCTGGTGGGACTGGTCGTTCATGATGCGGGTACGGATTGCGGGGGCGGGATTTCGGGGGCGAACCTGCGATGGCGGCATTGCCTGAGGGCACGCCGGAACGCTGGCGCCGGCAGTTTAACCCGGATCGTGCCCGCCGTTGCCGGCGGCGGCCCGGTATCGGCAGGCGGGGCCGTGCCAGGCAACAAAAAAGCGGCCTGCAAGGCCGCTTTTCACGCTGTGGACGCAAACTGCTTACTTCTTCTTGTTCACCGCGTCCTTGAAACCTTGCCCGGCAGAGAACTTGACCGTCTTGGCGGCCGGGATCTTGATGGTTTCACCGGTGCGCGGATTGCGGCCGGTGCGGGCGGCGCGTTTGCCGGCGCTGAAGCTGCCAAAGCCCACCAGCGTCACCGAATCGCCCTTTGCCACTGCCTTCTTGATACTGTCCAGCGCTGCGTTGAGCGCGCGCTCGGCGGCGGCATTGCTCAGTTCTGCTTCCGCGGCGATGGCCGATACCAGTTCACCTTTATTCATGGCTGATTTCCCTTGTTGGTCGTCGTCACCGATGTGCGTGCCTCGCGGCAAAGCCATCGATCGGCGCAGTCTAATCTGCCCGTCGCGCGTAGAGCAATCCCCAGTGGCACCAATGCGACAAAAAAACCCGCAAATCCTTGATTGAGGCCGGTTAGCGGGCAATTTTCCACGCTTTTCCCGCTTGCCAGAAGCCGGCTTTGCCGGGCCGTCCCGCAGCGCGGCAACGCCAGACCGGCGCGCGCCTGGGGCAAACCAGCAGCATAGGACAAATTCCCACAAATGGGGCGTCGCACCATAACGGTTCAGCCAGCGCCGCCGTTGCGCGCCATTTCGGCGCATCCGCACTATCACGGCGATCCCAGCGGCAACGCTGCCAACAGCGCCGCCCCTGCCCGTGCGCGGCATTCCGGTGCGGTTTTACCCGACAAGGTGCACGTGGCACCAGGATGCGGCCATTGCTGGAATGCTTTTTGCATACCCACGCTCCCATTTTGAGCATGAGGTCACTATGGACAACTGGAAGACCGGCACCGACGCCCTGTTTATCCTGCTAGGCGCCATCATGGTGCTGGCCATGCACGCCGGCTTCGCCTTCCTGGAACTGGGCACGGTGCGCAAGAAGAACCAGGTCAACGCACTGGTAAAGATCCTGGTGGATTTTGCGGTTTCGACCATCGCCTATTTCTTTATCGGCTACACCATTGCCTACGGCGTGCAATTCATGTCCGGGGCCGAAACGCTGGCACAGAAAAACGGTTACGAACTGGTCAAGTTCTTTTTCCTGGCGACATTTGCCGCGGCCATTCCGGCGATTATCTCGGGCGGTATTGCCGAGCGTTCGCGCTTCAACCCGCAACTGGTCGCCACCTTCGTACTGGTAGGTTTTGTCTATCCGTTCTTCGAAGGCATCGCCTGGAACCAGCGCTATGGCGTGCAGGACTGGATCACGCGCGTGGCCGGCGCGCCATTCCATGACTTCGCCGGCTCGGTGGTGGTGCATGCGCTGGGCGGCTGGATCGCGCTGCCCGCGGTGCTGCTGCTGGGCGCGCGGCGCGGGCGCTACCAGAAGGACGGCCGCATCAGCGCCCATCCGCCCTCAAACATCCCGTTCCTGGCGCTGGGCGCCTGGGTGCTGGCGGTGGGCTGGTTCGGCTTCAACGTCATGAGCGCGCAGACGGTCGACAAGGTCAGCGGCCTGGTGGCGATCAACTCGCTGATGGCAATGGCCGGCGGCACGCTGGCGGCCTGGGCGGCCGGACGCAACGACCCGGGTTTTGCCTACAACGGGCCGCTGGCCGGGCTGGTGGCGGTGTGCGCTGGCTCGGACCTGATGCACCCGCTCGGCGCGCTGATCACCGGCGCGGTGGCCGGCGCGCTCTTTGTCTATATGTTCACGCTGGCGCAGAACAAATGGCATATCGATGACGTGCTCGGCGTGTGGCCGCTGCACGGGCTGTGCGGCGCCTGGGGCGGCATTGCCGCGGGCATCTTCGGGGCCAGGGCGCTGGGCGGGCTGGGCGGCGTGTCGCTGGGCGCGCAGGCGATCGGCACCGTGCTTGGCATCGTGGTGGCGCTGGCCGGCGGCACCCTGGTATATGGCGCGCTGAAGAAGTTGGTGGGCATCCGGCTGGATGCCGAAGGCGAATTCAACGGTGCGGACCTGACCTTGCACCGGATTTCGGCAACGCCGGAACGGGAAACCAACTGGTAATGGCTTTCGGGCCGTCCTGATTTAAATAGACAAGCTGCGCGAAGCGGCTTGTCTTAACAATAATTTGCTTGCACTTCCGGTACGGCGTCTCAATAATTGCCGTGCCCATGTATTGCGCCGCAACAGCGCGCAGGGCTAGCACATCGCTGCCGGCTGAATCGGGGGATGTTGTGCCGGCGGCCGGCCGGACACCAACATGAAAGGAATACGCCGATGGATGCCACTACCTTCGATAACCTCAAGGCCCTGGTCGTCACCTACGCGACGGAATTCGGGGTCAAGATCCTGGCGGCCCTTGCCTTCTGGGTCATCGGCCGCTGGCTGATCCACTTTGTCGTGCGCATGGTGCAGAACGCGCTCGGCAAGCAGAAGGTCGATCCCACGCTGCTGCGCTATGTCGGCTCGATCGTCACCGTGACGCTGAACGTGGTGCTGGTGATCGGCATCCTCGGCTTCTTCGGCATCCAGACTACGACCTTCGCCGCACTGATCGCCGCCGCTGGCGTGGCCATCGGCATGGCCTGGTCGGGGTTGATGGCGAACTTCGCTGCCGGTGCGTTCCTGGTGGTGCTGCGCCCGTTCAAGGTGGGAGACTTCGTGACGATCGGCGGCGTGACCGGCACGGTGCGCGAGATCGGCCTGTTCGCAACCTCGCTCGACACGCCGGACAATGTGCAGACCGTGGTCGGCAACAACAAGATCTTCAGCGATACCATCCAGAACTTCACCGCCAACCCGTACCGGCGCGTGGAACTGAAAGCGCAGCTTGCCGGCAGCACCGACACCGCCCATGCGGCAGCGCTGCTGAAGGGCCGCATCGCGGAAATCCCCAACGTGCTGGCCGAGCCCCCGGTCGACGTCGAGATCCTGGAGTTCACGCTGGTCGGCCCGGTGCTGGCGGTGCGTCCGTACTGCCACAACGACCACTACTGGCAAGTCTATTTCGATACCAACCGCATCATCCGCGAGAGCTTCGGCCAGGCTGGCTATGCCGCACCGATGCCGGCGCAGATGGTGGTGGTGCAACAGGCGGCTGTCGAGCAGCAGGCCGCCGTGCAACAGGCCGCCTGACGGCGGCTCGCAGCCAGTGTCAACGGCGGCCTGAGCGGCCGTAGTAGCGCATCAGCACCGCGCCCGCGCCGCAGGCCGCCATCACCACGCCCAGCGGCAGCGCGGTGCCGTCGCGCCACAGGCTGACGGCCGCGCCGCCCAGCGTCCCGAGTGAAAACTGCAGCGTACCCATCAGCGCCGAGGCCGTGCCGGCGCGATGGCCCTGATGGGCGAGCGCCAGTGCCGACGCATTCGGCGATACGCAGCCGAGCGCGCCGATAAAGACGAAAAAGCCCGCCAGCAGCACCGGCAGCACCGCCATGCCTGCAAGCGCGGCAACTGCCAGCGCCAGGCCAGCTGCACAGGCCGCCAGCAGCGCGCCCCCGAGCACCTGGTCGAGCGAGCAGCCGCGCACCAGCCTGGCGTTGAGCTGCGACATCGTAATCAGGCCCAGCGCATTGGCGCCGAAGACAAAGCCATAGTGCGACGGCGCAATGCCGTGCAGCTCGATCAGCACGAACGGCGAGCCGGAGATATACGCGAACATGCCCGCCGAGCCGAAACCCGCAGACAGCGAATAGCCGAGGAATTCGCGATCCCGCAGCAGCTCGGCATAGCTTTTCGCCACCGTGCCGAGCCGCAGCGGCGCCGCGTGGCGCCGGTCCAGCGATTCCTCCATGCGCAGGTGGACCAGCAGCAGGATCAGCATCCCTGCCACCGCCAGCACCCAGAAGATCGCACGCCAGCCCGACACCGAGAGAATGGCGCCGCCGACGATCGGGGCCAGGATCGGCGCAACCCCCATCACCAGCATCAGCGACGAGAACGCGCGCGCCGACTCATGCGCCTCGAGCCGGTCGCGGATCACCGCGCGTGCCATGACCATGCCGGCGCAGCCGCCCAGCGCCTGCAGGAAGCGCCACAGCATCAGCGACTCCACGCTGCCTGCCAGCGCGCAGCCCACCGCGGCGGCCACGTAGAGGCACAGGCCGACATAGAGCGGCGGCTTGCGCCCGAAGCGGTCGCTGAACGGCCCATAGAAAGCCTGCCCCAGCGCCAGCCCCACCAGGAATGTGCCGAGGGTCAGCTGCACCTGGCCGATGTCCACGCCGAGATCGCCGGCCAGCGACGGAAAACTCGGCAGGTACATGTCGATCGACAACGGCGCGATCGCCATCAGCGAACCGCAGATCAGCAGCCAGGCAGGAAAGCGCGCGGCCGAGGCAGCGCTGGTGGAACGGAGCATGGGAAGTATCCGGGGGAACGGCGTTGTCATGCACGGCCAGCCTGCTTGCGCCGCAGCCCGCGCCTGCAACCCGTGAAAAGCCGCAATTGTTGCACAGCATAACGAAAGCGGTACGGCACTGGCGTAGCGGGTTTTGAAACAGTCGTTCAGAAAAACTGCCCTGCCAAGGTCGGGTTCGATGATGCTGGCGAAGTTGGCGCGATTGGTGAATAGTGGTGTCAGGTCATTTGCGATCAGCGCGAATCCGGCGCTGCGGATGCTCTTGCGGGGTGGCGCGGCTTTCACCTGTGGCAGGGTGGAGGGTACAATGCCAGCCTGTCGGCGCAAGCCACACCGTCGGCCACGCAGAGACGGACGACAGTATCGGTCCCGGCAACGTTAGCCTGCATGAGAATACGACACACGCCGCTTTCCGCTTCGCTAGGCCCGGCCGCACTCGCGGCCGCGCTGCTGTTGCCGCTGCCCCAGCCCGGCAACGCCGCGCCGGTGCAGGCGCGCAATGTTGCCGCCTCGGCGCCGGCCCCTGCGATCGATGAGGCCGACCCGCTGTCACGCATGCTCAAGGGCGCTGCCACCGGCCAGAACACCGGCGCCGCCGGCGTGCCTGAATTGCTGCGCAACACCACGCGGCCTGACAACGTGCTGGCACGCGCCTGCCGCCAGCTCAACGACGCCCTGCCAATCGAAATTGACGGAGAAACGCGGCTGCGCCGCTGCCAGTCGATCCCCGGCAAGCATGTGCTGTTCCAGCTGGAGCTCACCAACTACCGCGGGCCGATGCTGGACCTGGCCAGCTTCGAGGTCAACTACGCTGCGCCCCTGCAGCGCAATATCTGCGCCAACCGCGACGTCGAGATCCTGACCAAGCTTGGCATCAGCCTGATGTTCCGCTACATGACGCGCAAGGACCGTGGCGAGCGCCGCATCGGCGATGTCTACATCAACGCGCCCATCTGCACGGCGGCGCTGCGCTAGCCAATACAAACAAGAATCGATTGCAATTGATGCGGCACGGCACGCCGCCCGCGCAAAAGAAAGACGGCACGCAAATGCGGGCCGTTCTCGTTTGGGTCAGTATCGCTCAGGCAGCGCGCGGACGCAGCGGCAGCACGTTGGCCGCGCGTCGCACCAGGATGCGCGTGTCCTTCCAGCCGGCATCGGCCAGCGGCGAGCCCCACACCAGTTCATGCAGGCGTGCCAGTGCAAACGGATTGCCCAGCAGCACATGCTTCTGCGCGGGGGTCAGCGCGCGCGGGCCATGCGTGAGCGCATGCTCGACCAGGGCCTCATGGCGCTTGCGTGCCGATTCCGGCTGCACCACGCGCGGCGTGGCGGTCGCGCACATCAGCGCATTGGTAACCGGATCCACCACGGCGTCGACAAAGTCAGGCGTTTCGGCCGCGGCTTCGACATGCTGCTGCGTCTCGACGATCTCGCGCGGTACCTGCGTCTCCTCGGGGATCATGAAGAGGCCCGCATTGCGCGAGGCGCGACCGAACGACACCCGCGACAGCATCACCGACAACGGGATCGACAGCGCCAGCGAGCCCACGATCGGCAGCAGCCACAGCACGTAGGACGGGTTCAGCCAGTACACCAGGCCACCCCATGCCAGGCCCAGGGCGGTGTGCCAGCCGTGGCGACGGAATGCTTCGCCCCAGCTGGTCTCGGCGTCTTCGCGCGGGGGCGACTTCCACGAGATGCCCCAGCCGCTGTACGCGGCGATCACGAACTTGGTGTGGAACAGCATGCGCGTGGGCGCCAGCAGCGCGGACAGCATCACCTCGATCAGCATGCTGGCAACCAGCTGCACCGCCCCGCCATAACGGCGCGCCTGCTTCAGCAGCAGCACCACGCTGGCCAGCTTGGGCAGGAACAGCAGCGTGGCCGTGGCGGAGAACAAGGCCAGCGCCTTTTCCGGATGCCATTCGGGCCAGGTCGGGAACAGCTGGTATTGCTGCGTGAAGTACTCCGGCGGCACCAGCGCGTGCTTGGCGAGCATGGCCGTGGACAGCAGCAGGAACAGCAGCCACAGCGGCGCCGACAGGTAGGCCATGATGCCGGTCAGGAACACCGCGCGGTGCACCACGTGGAAGCCCTGCTTGAGCCACAGCCTGAAGTTCATCAGGTTGCCCTGGCACCAGCGGCGGTCGCGCTTGACCTCGTCCAGCAGGTTCGGCGGCAGTTCTTCGTACGAGCCTTCCAGGTCGTAGGCAATCCACACGCCCCAGCCGGCACGGCGCATCAGCGCGGCCTCGACAAAGTCGTGCGACAGGATCTCGCCCGACAGCGGGCCGCGGCCGGGCAGCGGCGCCAGCGCGCAGTGCTCGATGAACGGATGCACGCGGATGATGGCGTTATGGCCCCAGTAGTGCGACTCACCCAGCTGCCAGTAGTGCAGGCCAGCCGTGAACAGCGGCCCGTACACGCGCGTTGCGAACTGCTGCACTCGCGCGTAGAGGGTCTCGCGGCCCACTGCCAGGGGTGCGGACTGGATGATGCCCGCCCCGGGGTTGGCTTCCATCAGCCGCACCAGCGTGGCCAGGCAGTCGCCGCTCATCACGCTGTCGGCATCGAGCACCACCATGTAGCGGTACTTGCTGCCCCAGCGGCGGCAGAAGTCGGCCACGTTGCCGGTCTTGCGCTTCACGCGGTGGCGGCGCCAGCGGTAGAAGATGCGGCCGAAGCCGCCGACGGCGCGGCACAGCTCCATCCATGCGTCATGCTCGGCGGTGCGCAGGTCCGGGTTGCCGCTGTCCGACAGCACGATGAAATCGAAGTTGGACAGGTGGCTGGTGCGCGCCAGCGATTCATAGGTGGCGCGCAACCCCGCGAACACGCGCGTCACGTCCTCATTGCAGATCGGCATGATGATCGCGGTGCGCGCCTCGGGCGCTATCGGCCCGTCGGGCGCGGCCGAGCGCGAGATCAGGTGGCGGTCGCCGCCCTTGGCCAGCACCAGGAAGCCCATCATTGCCGTCCAGAAGCCGGCCGACACCCATGAGAACAGGACGGCGAACAGCACCAGGATGGCGATCTCGAGCGGATCGGTGCCGTGGTACGGCAGCACGTTGCTCATGAAGTAGGTGGCCAGCACGGTCTGGATCACCACCAGGCCCAGCAGGAACCAGCGGCGGTGCGAGCCGGCCGGATGCCATTTGCCTTCGGCATCGGGACCGTCGTGCAGCGTGTCCCAGGTCTCGGGCACGGGCGGGCGGCCCAGCATGCGGCGCCAGGTATTGCGCAGCCAGCCGGTGACGATATGCGGCGGCCACTGGCGCGGCACCATCGAGCTGCGTTCGGGCTCGGGGCCGGTGTCGACCTTCACGGTGCCGTCTTCGCGCCGCTGCAGCAGCGGCGCGCCATCCACCTGGGGATTGCCGTATGCGATCGTAAAACGCCGGCCGACGGAGGCGTAGGCACTGCTGCCTTGCGCGGGCGGCGTGTCCTTGGCCGCCAGGCGCGACTGCAGGCGCGTGATCGCGTCCTGCGCATCGCGGCCGTCGGCGCTCACGGCGATCACGGGGGCAACCGATGCCACGGGCGTGACCGGTGCGACCGGTGTCGCTGCAGCGCCGTCCGCCAGCAGCTCGCTGCGTACTTCAGGCGATACCGGCAGGCGGTCGACATAGCGCTCGCATGCCGCCGCCTGGGCCGGTCGCTGCTTTAGCCTGGGGGTAAGATGTAGCTCCACGTCTCGGATAGGGTTGTATTGCCGTTGCGAAGATAGCCGCGCAACTCTACCGGCTTGGTTTCGTCCTTGCGGCGCATCACCATGGTCATGCGCCAGCCGCCGGTCGCCTCATTGCGCTGCACCGACGTTTTCAGCAGCTCACCGTTGGCATCGGCCGAAACCACCGGGTCGATGCGCACGTCCGCCGGCAGCTTGCGGAAGGCAGGGCCTTCGAAGTCCACCACCAGCGAAAAGCTCGTGTCTTCCTTGTTGCGGGTCTGGCCCTGCCCCAACCGGGTCTGGGTCACCCACGACAGCGGCGGCTGTTGTTCGCCGTCCTTCTGCCACAGCAGCCGGTACTCATAGTCGAAGGGTTGCTTCGGCTTGGGCGGGTTGTCCGGCACCCAGTACGCGACGATGTTGTCGTTGGTCTCGTCCGGCGTCGGGATCAGCACCAGCTCTACCCGGCCCGAACCCCAGTTGCCGCGCGGCTGCACCCAGCCACTGGGCCGGCGCTCATACCACGAGCCGATCTCCTGGTAGCTGTTGAAGGTGCGGTCGCGCTGCATCAGCCCGAAGCCCTGCGGATTGGTCGCCGCGAACGAGGTGACCAGCAAGCGCTTGGGATTGACCAGCGGGCGCCAGACCCATTCGCCGGTGCCCAGGTGGATCGACAGGCCGTCAGAGTCATGCACCTCGGGACGGAAATCCTGTGCGGGCGACGGCTGGTTCTCGCCGAACAGGAACATGCTGGTCAGCGGCGCCAGGCCCAGCTTGGTCACGTTCTCGCGCAAATAGAGGCGCGACTTGACCTCCATCGCGGTCTCGGCGCCGGGCTTGATGGTGAAACGGTACGCGCCGCTCATGCGGCGCGAATCCATCAGCGCGTAGATCGTGATCTCCTTGGCATTGGGGCCGGGACGCTCGATCCAGTATTCAACGAAGCGCGGGAACTCCTCGCCCGAATTGAGTGCGGTGTCCACCGCCAGGCCGCGTGCCGACAAGCCGTACCACTGGTCCTTGCCCAGCGCGCGGAAATAGCTCGCGCCCAGGAACGACGCCAGTTCATCCTTGCGCTTGCCCTGGTTCAGCGGATACAGGATGCGGAAGCCCGCGAAGCCCAGGCCCTTGAGCTTGCCGGCATCGACCTTGTGCGGGCCGTAGTTGAACGCGGACGGGTCGAAGCGGAATTCACGCACGCTGTTGCCCACCACTTCATGGATGCGCACGGGCTGGTCGAACACCATGCCCTCGTGGAAGAACGACAGCTCGAACGGCGCGCGCGTGCCGCGCCAGGCAAAGCGTTCCGGCTTGTATTCGATCTCGCGGTAGCGCTCGTACGACAGCTCGCGCAGCTCGCGCGGCAGGTTCTGCGGCGGCGCCTTGTAGGGCGAGGCTGCCAGCTGGCGCGCGCGCGCCGCCACCGTGTCGAAATCGAACGCATGGGCTGCCATGGCACACAGCGCCAGCGCGCCGCCACCAAGCCAGGCTGCGATCCGCACACCCGCCCGCGCCGCGCGGCGGCGGACTCCCGGCCCGGCGGCGGGCAAGGTATGGGTAATGGACAGGCGTGGCGTGGCGATCTGTGACATGTATGCCAGGGTAAGCGGTTGAATCGGGGTGACCGGCATCGGCGGTCGGAACGAAGGACGACACAGCAAGAGACGGGCCCGGCGCCGAGTGGCGAGGCCCGGACACGAGGCAGACGGCCCGCGGGGCACTGTGTCCGGTTTGTTGCGATGCGCAATAAACCATAACAATTCGAGACGTAAAAGTCACGTTTCGATCACGCAAGGTTTGAAACAAAATGTTGGCCAGGTTGCCCGAAAGCCGCTCCGGACAAGGCTTTGCGGGCGTCGGGGTCACACGGCCGCAAGCCCCGGCGAGGCCAATGCCTGCCGGCTGCGAGAATCTGGTGCGGATCGGGGCCGGCCGGCAGCCGGCCTTTTTAATACGGTGTTACTTTTTAGCGCCTTCGCTGTACGGATCAAACTTGCCGCTCTTGGCGCCTTCGGAATACGGATCGAACTTCCCGCTCTTCATTCCGCCCTGGCTATATGAGTCGAACGACTTCTGCGCGCCGCCCTGGATCGGCTCCATCTGGTCAGGGCGGGCACCCGGGTTCAGCGAAGTCACGTTGTCGCTTTTTGCGCCATCCGAGTACGGGCTGAATTTGTCCTGCTTGGCGCCATCGGAGTAGGTACTGAACTTGTCTTGCTTGGCGCCGTCGGTGTAAGGATTGAATTTGTCGGCCTTGCCCGTGGTCTGGGCGTGCAGCGTGCCGAATGCGCAGGCCAGGGCCAGGCCGATGGTCAGATAGCTCAGCTTCATGGGATCTCCTCTCGCAGGGGGAAAGGCGCTTGCCTTGCAAAGCGCACGGCAGGCGCCGCTGCCGGCCGACGCGAAGCGCGGGGGGCAACAATCAACGCTAGGTCAGCGGCTGGCACGTGTCAACCGCACCGCAGCGCTGCTGCGGCGCTGCATTGCGCTTACAATGCCACCCAAACGCCACCACGAAGCCACAAGGAATCGACATGCTGCCTCGGCCATCCGACCCCACCGTCAGCCCTGTCCGCCCTGCCCTGCGCGCCGCCGTCAGTGGCGCGCTTGGTGCCGCCCTGCTGTTTGCCGCTGCGGCGCCGGCGCAGGCGTACTTCGACAATTACCTGAGCGGCACCATCATCGGCACGCTCAATGACAAGGAAGGCGCGTCGCTGGCCAAGTCAGTACGCACCGCACTGAACGATACGGCCGACGGCAAGGCCGTTGAATGGACGTTCCCCGCGGCGGGGCGGCGCCAGCAGATCGACGGCACCATCACGCCGATCGAAAGCAAGACCGACAAGGGCCAGCCCTGCCGGCGCCTGAAGTCCGACCTCAAGCGCGGCAGCGCTGAAGAGCACTGGAGCGGCTGGTTCTGCAAGCAGCCCAACGGGCAATGGAAGTCGCGCCACGTGGCTGACTAAGCGGCGCCGAGCGCTTGCGCCGCCGGCGCTCATGCCGCGCGCGACGGCGCGCGATGCGGTCGCGCCGCCGGATCGACCTGCGGCGACCCGGGTTCCTCGTACCACCTGGTCCCGGGCACGTAGACGGTCTTGTCCGGCTGCGCCATGAAATGCGGCGACATGATCTGCACCCCGTGGGTGTTGAACTGGTCCTGGATCGCCGCGTGCAGGGCCGACAGCGCGTAGAAGCGATTGCGCGGATGGTCCAGCGCGCAGAACAACTCGTACTCGACGTAGAAGTCGGACAGCCCCCGCTGCAGCACGAATGACGTCGGCGACGGCGCAATATGCGCCGCCTCCGCCGCGGCTGCCAGCAGCATCGCATGGACCTGCCGCCAGGGCGTGTCGTAGCCGATCGTGACCGAAGTCGAGATCAGCGCAGCCTGCCAGCCTTCCTGCGCGCGGGGATCACGCACGCTGCCGTGCCGGGTGTAGTTATGGATGGCACTGCCGACCACCACCGCATTGGGCAGCGTCACCTCTTCATTGCGCAGGTTGATCACCTTCACCGAGAGCGCGTCCAGCGAGGCCACGGTGCCCACCGTATCGCCGATGCACACCATGTCGCCGCGCCGCAGCGCGCGCGAATACACCACCACCATGCCGCTCATCAGCTGGTTGACCACATTGGCCGATCCGAGTGTGACCATGAAGCCGAGCAGCACTGACAGCCCCTTGAAGACATCGCTGTCCGAGCCCGGGATATAGGGGTAGGCAAAGGTGAAGCCCAGCGCCCAGATCACCACCGCCGCCAGCCGCCGCGTGGCGCCTGCGGTTTCCGGATGCATGCCGGGCACCGTGATCTGGCCCTTCTGCACCGCCTTGAAGATATTCGACACCAGCCGCTGCACTGCGCGGGTAATCAGCACGATCACCGCCACCGTGACCAGGCCCGGCACCGACGACACCATCGACAGCGCGATCTGTGACAGCAAGCCGACGACAAAGGCGCCCATACGGTCGCCCATGGGCTGGGTCAGCGGAAACTGCTCGAGCGCAAACTCCAGCCAGGCAAAGGCCAGCACCAGCACCAGCCCGATCGCCAGGATCTGCACGATGCGCGCCACCAGCTGGTAGAGCGCGCCGGTCCAGTCGAACTGGCCGCCGACACGCTGCGCCAGGTGGCGCTCCAATGCCACGTGCAGGCGAGCGCGCAGGGCCACGCCGGCTCGCGCCACGCCCCATGTCAGCGCGGCCAGCACGGTCAGGCCAAGCAGGCTCAGCGCGGCGCCGCGCAGCAGGTTGGGCCAGTGCAGCTGCGCGCGCCGCGCGGCAATGGCCTGGCGCAGGCCCGCCGCGGTGCGCGTTGCGGCAGCCTCAAGCGTAAGGTGATCCTCCGGGGAGAGGTCTTGCGAGGTCAGCGCGAACAAGAGCCGGTCGCCCAGCCGGAAGGCGACCATCGGCGCATCGCCGAACGTGCCGCTGACCTGCCCGAGCGGCAGTGCCAGTTCGCTTTCCGTCAGGTCGTCGAATACCAGCTGCGCGCGCGAGACGCGCATGGCCGGGGTGGCTCCCGCGATCTCGGCGCGCATGGTGGTGATGGGCCGGTCCATCAGGCGCAGCTCGACCGCAGCGCCGCTGCGCACGGCAATCGGAGCCGGCACGGCCGCGGGCTCGGACGCCGGCGCAGCCAGGCTGGCTTGCATCCACAGCGCGCCTATCACCCAGCCCAGTCCCGCCATCCAGAATGCCGTCAATCGCCGCCACCGCCGCCACACCGCTAGCGTTGCCATAAGACCGCTCCCGTCCGAGTTGGCCTGCGCCGGCGCGAGGGCTCCACGCCCTGCCCGGCACAATGCCCGCAAGCATAGCGTGCGGCGGCGCAGGCGCAAAGCCGGCGCGGCGGCAGCCGCCTGCGGCAGCGGACGAAAAAAAAGGAGGCCGAAGCCTCCTGGTTGCGATCCGCCCGGACATGCCCTGCCCTATCCCCCCGGAAGACACGCAACGCGTGCCGCGGGGCTGTCCTGCGCACGGCGGGTCCGCGCCATGCAGGCGCGGCCGGCCATTATCTGCGTGGCGGCATGGCAGTCACGGGCGCAGCCTGCGTCCCCGCTCGCCGGGGAGCCGTGCGCCCGCCGCCATCATCAGCGCGCTCAGGCGCCTTTGTTCTTCGTCGGATCCTTGGCCGCAGGCGCGTGGCTCTTCTTCTTGCTGCTGGTCTTCTTGGCCTTGGCCTTGCTGCTGTCTGCCTTGGCCGGCGCGGCCTTGTCAGTCGACGCTGCCGCCGGCGTGGCCGGGGTGGCAGGCGTCGCCGGAGTAGCCGGCGTCTGCGCCATCGCGCCCGCACCGAACATTGCCATCGACAGCATGACGATCCATTTCTTCATTTCCGTCTCCTCGTTTGCCCTGCGGGTAGGTATGGCAGGGATGCCTGCCATGACGGGCGCTTTTGGCTCGCGCCCTGTCACCAGCATCAACGAGGAAGGTTTGCGCGCCGTTGACCGGGACAAACCCTGATAGGGAGCTGGACCGGCAGCCGTGGGGCGCCGCTCGCCGCCAGGCTTACCGGCACAGCTTGCGCAGCAACTCTCCGGCAATCGTGCCGGGGCCGGCGACCTGGAAGGTGCCGTACTGCGGCGCGCGGATTGTATAGAGCGAGTCGCCGCGCGCAAAGCGCTTGCTGTAGAGCGTCTGCTCGACCACGGCGAACATGGACGTGGCGCAGTTCAGCACCATGCGCTTGAGCGACGAGCGGATCGGCTCGCCGCTGGCAGTGCGGATCACGCCCGACGGCGAATTGCGCATCACCACCACGCCGACTTCGGTGCCCTGGCGGCGCACCGCGGACTGGTCGAAATAGGAAATCACGCCGTTGGCACCCATCAGGGGAAGCCATCGTTGCGGATCGGGGGCGGCGGGATCGGGTGCCGCGACCAGCCGGCAGCCTTCCCTGGGCGTGGACCGGAATACCGTGCCGGTGCCGGCGGCCTGGCACTCGTACAGGCCAGCGGCGGCAGCCGGGCGGGTGGTGCTGGAGGGAACGGGGGACGGTGCCGGCGCGGCGCTGCCTTCGGCATGCGCCAGCGGCGCGGCCAGTCCGAGCAGGCAGCCAGCAAACGTAGCTGCGTGCCTAAAAATGCGGAACATCATGGAATTGCCCTCATATAGACGGGAAAAAGCGATCCGCATTGTCGCACACGAAGCACGCATCCCGGCGCGTTTGCATGCCGAAGATGCGTGCAGGCGGCGACTTTTCAGTCGTGCAGGCGCCGCCAGGCCACCAGGTCCTCGATGGTCAGCACCGGCAACTGATACATCTCGGCAAAGGCCAGCGCCTCCGGCCGGCGTGCCATGGTGCCATCCGGGTTCATCAGCTCGCACAACACCGCGGCCGGCGACAGGCCTGCCATGCGGGCCAGGTCGACCGAGCCCTCGGTATGGCCGCGGCGCACCAGCACGCCGCCGTCGCGCGCCACCAGCGGAAACACATGGCCCGGGCTGACCACCGCATCTGTGCCTGCATCCCCGGCAATGGCGGCGCGGATGGTGGTGATGCGATCGGCGGCGCTGACACCCGTGCTGACACCTTCGCGGGCCTCGATCGATACCGTGAAGGCGGTGCCGTACTGGCTGCGGTTGTGCTCGACCATCGGCCGCAGGCCGAGGCTGCGCACCTTGTCTCCGGTCAGGCACAGGCAAACGATGCCGCTGCATTCGCGGATCATCATCGCCATGTTGGCGTTGGTCAGGCGTTCCGCCGCCAGGATCAGGTCGGCCTCGTTCTCGCGGTCGTCATCGTCGAGCAGCACGACCGGACGGCCTTCGCGCATGGCGTCCAGCGCCTGCGCGATGCGCGCGGCCAGGGAACGTGGGTCGGCATCGGCGGCAAGATCCGCGGACACCTCGGGTGCAACAGCTTCGGTGGAAAGGCTAGGCATGAAACGCTCCTTGTTCAGCATCAATGGGCGTTCCAGGGGAAGGATCAACGGAGTTGCAGCGCCGCACGCCGCGCCTGAAGCGCACGCACGAGCAGCCGCGCGCGGCGCAAGGCAACAGCGAACCGCAAGGCCAGGCAAGGCGCCGGGCCGCGCGGGCAAGCTCCGCCCATCTTCTTTCATCCGGACTATGACCGTCGGCCCTGGCCTCTCACCAGGTCTGCTGACCTCGCACGGGAATGCGAGCGCTCGCGGGCTCGCCGGACACGCACTGCGCGCCGCGGCATACCGCCGGTGGGGACTTTCACCCCGCCCTGAAGACGTAACGAACCGGCGCGGCCTTGTAGCCGGCGCCGGCCCGCGAATGTTAGCACGATTACTTTTTTTCTTTGTCCCAACGCAGAGCGCCGGACGGGCGCTCGACCACGCTTGAACAAATCCGACCATCGCAACGTGGCCTCGCGTGTACTACAAATAAGGCAGGGAGGCAGCGCATGTGCAAGCGGGCGCCCGCCGTGGCGGCCGGCTCATGCCTTGCCGGACAACAACGCAGCACCTCTTCATCCGTGCTTCCCATGCGCCGACACGAACAAGAAGCCAGACAAGACCGCCGTGTGAGTTGTTCCTCGTTCCATCCACCCCCGCCCTGCCGGCATGCGTGGCAACAGCGGGTGCGCCGCACCGTCGCCGCGGGCCTGCTTGCCCTGCCCTTGTGCCTGGCAGCGACGGCACGCGCCGCGCCTGCCGTGCAGCTTGGCTACGGCTTCGACGATGGCCACGACGTGCAGAAGGCGGAGGTCGCCATGTTGTGGGATTCGGGCTTTGCGTGGGGCAATCCGCAAGGCTGGCAGGTCGACCTGCAATGGGAGGTCAACGTTGCGCGCTGGCGCAGCAGCAGCGACAACCAACCCAACGACCTATGGGAGTTTGGTGCCTCGCCGGTGGTGCGGATCGCATGGTGGCGCCACACCTGGGTGCCCTTCCTCGAGCTGTCGGTCGGGCCGCGCCTGCTGACCAGCACGCACACCTCGGCCAACCACGACATTTCCACCGCCTTCCAGTTCTCGGAGTACGCCGGGATCGGCTTGACGGTGGGCAAGGACCGGCGCTTTACCGCGGGCTACCGCTTCCAGCACCTGTCCAATGGCGGCATCAAGGACCCCAATCCCGGCACCACCTTCCACGTCATTTACCTGCGCTACCGCTTCTGACGGCGGCCGCTGCAGCCCCGGCCTGCGCTTCAAACAGGGTGCGGGTGGCGTCGTCAGCCGGGAAGAAGCACTCGATGCGCAACTCCTGCAGCGTGATGTCCTGTGGAATGCCGAGCGTGGTCAGGGTCGAGAACAGCGACGCGCGGAACGCGCCCGCATGCAGCACCACCGGCAGCAATGGCGCCGGCGGGCCATCGGTGCCGTCGTCCTCGGGAAGCAGCGCGCCGCCCGGCCCGACCATGTCAGGATGCCAGGCGGCGATGCGCCCGAAGATCTCGCGCGCGGTCTGGTCGTGGGCCTGTACCTGCAGCTCCTGCCACACGCGCCGCAACAGGTAGCGCCCGACCTGGCGCGCGTTTTCGATTACCGGCCACAGGCCCTCCGGATCAAACACGGTCAGCATCAGGTTGATCCTGTGGCTGCCTTCCGTGAGCGATGCCGGCGCGCGCCCGCCCAGCAGGGTCTCGAGCATGCGCCGGTAGGCCGGGTTGGCATCCACCAGGTTCCAGAAACGGTCCAGCACCACGGCGGGGTACGGCTCCTGCTTGGCCAGGATCAGCGCGATCGCCTGCTGCACCATCTGCAGCGGCGGCGAAGCCAGCGCGTGTTCGCTGTAGGCCGGGGCAAAGCCGCCGGCCAGCAGCAGCCGGTTGCGCTGGCGCAGCGGCACGCCCAGGCGCTCGGCCAGCGCCAGCACCATTTCACGGCTGGGGCGGGCGCGGCCGGATTCCAGGAAGGAGATGTGGCGCTGCGACACCCCGGCGGCCAGCGACAGCGCCAGCTGACTGTAGCCGCGCCTGCTGCGCCAGTAGCGCAGCAGGCCGGGGAAGTCGAGGGTAGCCTCCGAGGCTGGGGTCAGCGTGTCCATGGCATGCATTACAGCATGCACCGCGGCGTATGACCATTACCTTGCAGGTAATGGCTCCGATTCAGTCATCGCCTGCGGAGCGCCGGGCCCCGCCGCGCGCACCGCGTCGATCAGCAGGCGCATGGCCGGCGTCGCGGCCCGCCGCCGGCGCAGCAAAATCCCATAGGGGACCAGCCGCCCGCGCATCGCCACCGGCAGGACTGCCAGCGCACCCAGGGCGACGAAGTACTCCGCGATCGCGCCCGGCACGACGGCAATGCGGTCGCTGTCCGCCAGCAGCGGCAGCGTGCCCATGATCGACGAGGTCTCGATGATGTCTTCCGGCAGCGGCACGCGGTTGTCGCGGAAGGTCTGGTCGATGATCTGCCACATCGGCACCGCCGCTGGCGGGATGATCCAGGGATAGCCGGCCAGGGAAGCCAGCTTGACGCCGCGCTTGCCTGCCTGCGGATGGCCGGCGCGCGCCACGATGGCCAGCGACTCTTCGAACAGTGGCTCGAAGTCGAGATCGTCGGCCACCGTGCCTTCGGGAATGCGTCCGATCACCACGTCCAGCGCATCCTGCCGCAGCGCCTGTACCAGCACGTCGCTGGTATCGACCTGCATCACGATATGCAAACGCGGATAGCGCGCCTTGAGCGCGTTGATGACGGCCGACAGAACGGAAGGCACCGGGGCCAGGATCGAGCCGAGCCGCACCTTGCCCACCTCGCCCGCGGCGATGGCGGCAAATTCATCGTGCAGGGCATCCAGGTCGGCCAGCACCACGCGCGCATAGCGGATCAGCGCCTCGCCGAACACCGTCGGCTCGATGCCGCGCGCATGCCGCGTGAACAGCAACGTGCCGACCACGCTCTCGAGCTCGTGCAATGCCTTGGTGACGGCTGGCTGGGACAGCGCCATCTGTGCCGCGGCGCGCCGCAGCGAGCGGTGCTCGGCAAGGGCCAGGGCCAGGCGCAGATGCCGCATATGCAGGCGTTTGCGCAGGGTGGCGGCACTGGAGAGGGTGGCTGGGAGGTCTGGCATGGTGGCCGGGCTGCGGCGAAGATTGGACTTATAGCATGCTTGTGCTTGCCGCTGGTTCTAGGCCAGCTCGGACGGCCTTGGAACATTGATCCGATAGAACCTGACCGCATTGCCAGCCAGCACGCGCTGCCTGGCCGCGGTGTCCGGCAGCGCCTCGCACACGGTGCCGAGGATCGTGCCCAAGTCCGCGCTCAGGCCCGACACCGGCAGGTTGCTGCCGAACATCGCCCGCTCATGCCCGAATATCGCCAGCACCTCGCGCACGATGCGGCGGTTGCCCTGCGCATCCCAGCGCCCGCCGGCCAGCCCGAACTCCGACAGCTTGACCGACACATTGGCGCAGGCAGCCAACGCCTCCATGCCGGCGCGCCAACTGGCCAGGCCCTCCTCCGAGCGGTCCAGCGGCAGGCCCGCGTGATTGAGCGCGATCGGCACACCCGGCAAGGCGGCCGCCACCCGCGCCGCCTCGCGCAAATGCCAGAACGGTACCCGCAGATCCCACGACAAGCCATGGCGTTCCAGCCGCGCCAGGTCATCCAGCCAGGCCTGGTCCTGCATCGACCCGGGCCGCCCTGCCACCGACTCGCCCGGCGCCGACGCCGTCAGCGGTTTGCACCGGATCCCCCTGACCCGCGCGAAACCGGCCTGGCGCGCCAGCAGCTCCGCGCATCCTGGAGTGCCGAACGGCGCGTAGGCCACCACCGCGGCAGCCATGCCGGGGCGCCAGGCCTGGCCGTGCAGCCACGCGGTCTCGTCGACGGCTTCGCGGCGGTCGCGTTCGGCCTCTACGTGCACAGTGGCCAGCACTGTGACGGCGCTAGTGTCATGCGCGTACTGCGCCTCAAGGTAATCGCTGCGCAGGGCCTGGTAATCGCCGAGAAAGAAGCTCTGCGGCCGGTATTCGTCCTGCAGCCAGGGATAGCGGCCGCGCCCGAGTTGCCACAGGTGGTGGTGGGCGTCGACGATGGCCAGGCCTGCGGGCAGCGCGGCAGTTGTTACCCTGCTCATCGGCACCGCCTCGGCAGCGTGGCGGCCAGGGCGCCGGCCAGCACCAGCGCGGCGACCAGCAGGTAGACACCGGCACCCGCGCTGACGCGCTCGATCAGCACGCCCGCGGCATAGGGGCCGCAGAATCCGCCCAGGTTGCCGAGCGCATTGATCACGCCGCGCGCCACGCCCGCGTGCTCGGCGGCCAGCAGCCGCGGTGGCAAGGTCCAGAACACCCCCGCGGCGGACTGGAGGAAGAAGCCACTGCCGACCAGCAGGCCATAGGACAGCCAGGTATTGTCGTGCCACCAGACCGAACCGGCCAGGCAGGCGGCGAAACCCAGCAGCGGCCAGACCACGAAGACCTTGCGCCGGCCGGTGCGGTCGGACAGCGAGGAGATCGCGAGGATGCCGGCCATGGTGCCCAGGTAGGGCAGCACGGCCAGCATGCCGACCTGCCCCATGCCACCTCCGGTCAGGCCCTTGAGGATGGTGGGCAGCCACAGCGTGTAGCCGTAGATCCCCATCTGGTAGAGAAAATTGACGGCGATCAGACGCCAGATCACGTCCTGCGACAGGATGCGCGCCAACACCGCCCGCGTGCCGCCCGCGCCCTGCACCACGTTCGCGCCAGCGGCGGCTGCCTGCTGCTCTTCCTCGCGCAGGCGGGCCAGCAGATAAGCCTTCTCTTCGGCCGAAATCCAGCGCGCCTGCTCGGGCCGGTCACTGGCCAGTTTCCACCACACGCCGAGGCAGGCCAGCGAAATCAGGCCTTCCACGATAAACAGCCAGCGCCAGTCGAGCGCCGCGATCACCAGCCCCGACAGCGGCGCGGTGATGATGCCGGCGATCGGCACGAACAGGATCACCAGGGCGTTGGCGCGCCCGCGTTCGTGGTCGGGAAACCAGTTGCCGACCATGGTCAGCACCACCGGCAGCATGCCGCCCTCGGCCACCCCCAGCGCAAAGCGCAGAACCAGCAGTTCGGTCTCGTTGCGCACCAGTCCGGTCAGCACGGAAATGACGGCCCAGGCCAGCATCGACCAGGCGATGAAATTGCGCCCGCTGCCGCGCACGGCCAGCTTGCCGCCGGGAATCTGCAGGAACAGATAGCCGACAAAGAAAATGCCGCCGGCCAGGCCGGCCATGCTGGCGCCGATACCAAGCGCGTCGCCCATCCCGCCCGGCATGGCGAAGGCGATATTGACGCGATCCATGTACGAGACGATGCAGACCATCAGGATCGGCGGGATGATGCGCCACCAGCGCTGGGCGGGGATGCCGGTGGCAACGGTGAGAGGTGTCGCGTCGATGGCGACGGACGTGCCGGCGCCGGCTTGGTCCAAGCCTTTCATACTCTGTCTCCGTATGGATTTCCGGGTATAGGCCGCTGGCATCTGCGCTGCCTTCGCGGCCTTGAACGCCCGCTGACTACCGCGGCGGCAAGGCCAGGATGGCAAGACCGTCCGGTTCCTTGCCGGTGGTGAAGGCATGGCGCAGGGTCAGGCCAGGCAGGTCAAGCTGGCCGACGGTGTGGTCGTTGAGCGCGATATAGGCGCGGCTCGGGTCAGCCGGATGGAAGGCGAGCGCGATCGGCTTGGCGCCGGTGTCGACCCGGCCGGTTTCGGCGAGCGTGTCGGGGTCGAAAATGCGGATGCTGCGCTCGCCGTAGTTGAGCACGAACAGGCGGTCGTCCGGCGACCAGTAGATGCGGGTGGGATCCTCGCCGGTCGGCACCGTGCGCACCGCTTCCATCGTGCACGCGTCCAGCCGGGTCAGACTGTGATCGTCGCGGCTGGCGACGTAGAGCGCCGCTTCGTCGCGGCTCAGGCAGCAGCCCTCGGGGCGCCTGCCGGCGTACGCCGCGCGCGGAGTGCGGGTGGCATCGTAGGGGTGGACCAGCGTCACGGTATGCGACAGCAGGTTGGTCACGTAGGCACGCTCACCATCGGCCGACAGTACGAACAGATGGCTCTTGACCCCGCCCGCGGGCACGGCGCGGTCCGGGACTGGGCGCTCCAGCGGCGCTTCGAACACCAGCAGCATATTGTCGCGCTCGCTCAGCGCGTAGACGCGTCCTTGCCGGTCGATCTGCAGGCCATGGATACGGTGATAGGGCGAGCAATCGAGCTGAGCCCTGACAACGCCGCGCATCAGGTCGACCGCGATCACCGCGGCGCCGCCGTCGCCGGCGTGCGCGAAGGTCTGCACGCCATAGTGGCCGACGTAGCCGCACAGGCGCTCGCGGTCCACCACGAATTCATGCGGATAGTCAGGCAACTGCACACTGAAGCAGCGCTCGCCGCCATCCAGTTCGTAAGCGCTGAAGCTATGGCCGAATTTCTCCACCAGCACGGCCGTCCATTGGCTGTCCATTCTGTCTCCTTGTGATTCGCACGCCTGTAGGCTCCAGGCTGTTCGGAAGGCGGCACAGGTGCTGCCATGGACGGAAGTCTGGCGCAGCCAACGATAACTATCTATTGAATATTAGGTATCGAGCTATCTCCATTAGTTATCGCCACGCCAGGCGAAGGCGCCACCATCACCTGCACCGGGGAACCGCCGAGCCGTCATGCGCGGATGGTATGCTTGGTGCTTTCAACTCACACGCATAGGGCGCGCACCCTGATGGAAATTGCCATACTGCTGGCGCTGATTCTGCTCAACGGCCTGTTCGCGATGTCCGAGATCGCGTTGGTCACGGCCCGCAAGGCACGTCTGCAGCGCCAGATCGAGAACGGTGACCGCGGCGCGATTGCCGCGGTCCAGCTGGGCGAGGATCCTACGCGCTTCCTGTCCACGGTGCAGATCGGCATCACGTCGATCGGCGTGCTCAATGGCGTGGTCGGCGAATCCACGCTGGCGCAGCCGCTGGGCCTC
The DNA here is from genome assembly GCF_058792255.1 of Cupriavidus sp. CPT47-8839-RL05A. Taxonomy (NCBI): domain Bacteria; kingdom Pseudomonadati; phylum Pseudomonadota; class Betaproteobacteria; order Burkholderiales; family Burkholderiaceae; genus Cupriavidus; species Cupriavidus sp. CPT47-8839-RL05A. Next base: position 479,278 of record NZ_JBYTEG010000001.1, read on the forward strand.
TGGCTGCAAGGCTTCGGCTTGTCGCCGAACACCTCCGGCTATGTGGCGACCGCCATCGTGGTGGCCGGCCTGACCTACTTTTCCATCGTGCTGGGCGAACTGGTGCCCAAGCGCCTGGGCCAGATGGCCCCCGAAGCCATCGCGCGGCTGGTGGCGCGCCCGATCGGCTGGCTGGCCGTGGCCTCCACCCCGTTCGTCAAGCTGCTGTCCAGCTCAACGCGGCTGGTGCTGCGGCTGCTCGGCACCAAGGTCGACCGCGGCCCGGGTGTGACCGAGGAAGAAATCCACGCGCTGCTGGTCGAGGGTTCCGAAGCCGGCGTGATCGAACAGCACGAGCACACCATGGTGCGCAACGTGTTCCGGCTGGACGACCGCCAACTGGCATCGCTGATGGTGCCGCGCGGCGATGTCGTGTACCTGGACGTGGAAGAGACGCTCGATGAAAACCTGCACCGCATCGAGGAATCCGACCACTCGCGCTTTCCGGTCGTGCGCGGCGGCATGCACGACATCATCGGCGTGGTCAGCGCGCGCCAGTTGCTGGCGCGCCGGCTGCGCGGCGAAGAAGCCGACCTGAAGGCCGCGGCGCAGCCCGCGGTGTTCGTGCCCGAGAGCGTGACCGGCATGGAACTGCTGGAGAATTTCCGCGGCTCCGGCGGCCAGATGGCCTTTGTCATCGACGAGTACGGCGAAGTGCTGGGCCTGGTCACGCTGCAGGACCTGATCGAGGCCATCACCGGCGAATTCAAGGCCGACGCCGCCGGCGAGGAATGGGCAGTGCAGCGCGACGACGGCTCGTGGCTGCTCGACGGCCTGATCCCGATCCCGGAACTGAAGGACCGCATCGGCCTGCGCCAGGTGCCGGAGGAAGAAAAAGAGCGCTACCACACCCTGTCCGGCATGCTGCTCCTGCTGCTGGGCCGCCTGCCGCAGATCGCCGACAGCGTGCAATGGGGCGACTGGCGCTTCGAGATCGTCGACATGGACGGCAAACGCATCGACAAGGTGCTGGCCTCGCGCCTGCCCCCGCAGGAAGGACCTGAGGAAGAGACCACCGGCTGATCAGGCCAGCCCATCCGCCGATGCCCTGATTCCGGCAGTGGCGTCAATCCTGGATCACAGCCGATGACGGCCATATTGATCCATATCAAGTTGCAGGTTGCGACCAAGTCACCTTGGCGCAATTTGCAATGTTCCGCCCCCTCCCCTTCGCTTATGATCGGCCTGTGCGGCCCGCATGCGGCCGTGGCAGGCTGGATCACCAAGGCCTGACGACAAGCGCCGGCGGCCGCCCCAGCGGCCAGCCGAACGACCAAATCCGCTACCGGGGAGACGCGGACATCGCGAGGCCATCAACCGGCTGTCCGCAAGACCATCCATGCATCCTGATGCCGATGACATCGCCGCGCCAGCGGCCGCGGGCGCGATACAGCCTTCCGCCCTGGTGTCCGCGCTTGCCGCACGCCGCTCCGGCACCGGGCAGCCGGCGACCATCCTCTCGATCCGCCTGGACCGGTTTGCCAGCGCCTGCGAAACCCTGGGCCCCCGGCGCGCGGCCAGGCTGCAGGCCATCGTGCAGGCACGCATCGCCTGCCTGCTGCCGCCCGGCGCCATCATGCACTGGATGGCGCCGGCAGACCTGGTGGTCATTACCGCGCTGCCGGACGGCGTGCCCGACCCCGGCCCGGTGGCCAGCCGGCTGGCCGACGAGCTGTCCCGGCCGTTCGCGCTGGAGGGCTTCGAGCTGTTTATTTCGTGCAGCATCGGCGTGGCCACCGACCATCCGGATATCCCGGCTGAACGCAGCCTGCAGCAGGCCCTGGACGCCATGCTGCAAGTCGACCGACGGGGGGGCGACGGCCTGGCACGCGCCGACAAGCCCGCCACACCGCCGACCGCGCCCCTGCTGGCTGCCCTGCCCGACGCACTGGAGCGCGGCGAGCTGAGCCTGCAGCTGCAGCCGCGCGCCGACTTCGCCAGCGCCGTTGTCAGCGGCTACACCGTGCGGCTGCGCTGGCATCATGCGGCGCTGGGACGCGTGGCGCCGCAGGATTTCTTGCCGGCGGTGGAGTCGCTGGGGCTGGTCGGCCGGATTGGCAGCTGGCTGCTGGAAAGCGTGCTGCCACTGGTACGCGCCGCCGAAAACGTGGCCCCGCTGCAATTCACCCTGCTGGCCTCCAGCGCGCAGCTGCACCGCCCGCAGATGGTGGAGGCGCTGGCCCATGCCCTCGACGCGGGCGGCATCGCGCCGAACCGCCTGTGCATTGAAGTGTCGGCCAGCGCCGTGCCGGCCGACCCCGACATCATTGCCCGCTTTGCCGCGCTGCGCGGGCGCGGGCTGCAACTGGCACTCGGCGATTTCGACGACAGCCCGGGCTGCCGCCGCTTGCTGACGGCGCTGCACCCGGACAGCGTCACGCTGGACGCGCGCCGGCTGGGCCATGCACCCCGGGCCGGCGAATCCGCCAACCGTGCCGAGAGCCTGCGCGCCGCCTGCAGGCTGGCCCGCAGCGCCGGCGTGTCGGTCTGTGCCAAAGGGATCGAGACCCGCCAGCAGCTCGAGGCGGTGCGGGCCTGGGGCTGCCACAGCGTGCAGGGCTACCTGCTGGCGCAGCCATTCCCCGCGACCTGGCTGCTCCAGACCCATGCGGCAATCCAGCAGCGCGCCCGGGAGCTGCTGGGGCCCCACGCCTGAGTACCGGCTGGCGTTGCGGGCCGTTGCACGATTTACAAATTGGCACATACCAGATGGCAAACCCGCTCACAGCAGCGGTAAAATCGGCGCAAATCCCTCAATCCCTGAATCTCTCGATTCTTAAAATCCTCAAAAGGAGCCCGGCGTGAAGAAAGGTTGGATCTGGTGCGTTTTGTTTGCCACCCTGTTGGCTGGCTGCAACACGATGGCGGGGCTCGGCCAGGACATTCAGCGCGGTGGCCAGAAGCTCGAAAGCTCGGCGGACCGTCACAAGTAAGCCGCCAGCCCCCCAAGTCTGATGCGGCCCGGACCGCGTCGATATGAAAACGGCACGCCGCATGTGAACTGACCCCGTAAAGTTGGACGGGTAAGTTAGGCCGCCAAGGGCTGAGTCCTGTATTGCACGGGGCTCAGCCCT